>CBDDGA010000001.1:0-27802 GCA_965227685.1 uncultured Pseudohongiella sp.
TATAGCGAAAGCTCCGAAGCCACCCATGGAAAGTCCCGAAATACCTCTCCCTTCCCTACGCGATTCGGTTCGAAAGTTCTCATCAACATAAGCAATCAAATCATTGACGATATAGTCTTCCCAATCATTGAGTTGTCCTTCGTCACTGCGGGCATAGTTCACATACCAGCTATTGCCGCCATCGGGTAAGACCAGAATCAGGTCATCAACATTTCTTGCATAAAATGCGGCACTTAAATTGCGCCCCCATACTGTGTAGTTCTGCATATATCCATGCAAGAGGTATAACACCGGATATTTCTTGTCAGAAGAATCGTAAGCCTGAGGCAACACGACATCGAACTTCATACTTCGATCCACAGCGGCACTGTAGAATTCAACAGTCTGTAATCCTTCAGGTATCGGGGCTGCTTCAGGTAGCTCAAATTCAGCAGCCGCAGAAGTACCATGAAAAATCAGGACAAATACAATAAAGAGGGAGATTCTTAAACGCATGTGATGGTTATTAAGTGAGCCTGCCAGCAGTAACTTTATAGCACTTTTGCGCCAGCGATAGTATCTTGACTCACCATGAAGATTGTATCGAGTCCCATACAGTTAATCGGATATTGCATTCTTATGGCCCTGCTTCCGGATATCACGATTGCTGCCGAATCGGATGAAGCTGGTCGTATTTTGTTTGAAGCCAATTGTGCGGAATGCCATCAATCAGATGGCATGGGTATCCCGAATATCTACCCTGCTCTGGCTGGAAATGAAACTGTCCTTGGCAGTGCTATTGATGTTGCACTTGTGTTACGCATCGGCCGCGGCGAGATGCCGTCATTCAGAGACTCGCTAAACAGTGCGGACATGGCAACCATCATTAACTATATTCGCAATACCTGGGGAAATGAAGGCGAGAAAATCACAGCAGATACTATTGATAAGTTAAGGTAGCGAATCCATGACTCAAAAAACTGGTATAACACTATTATTGCTCACTTACTCCTTGCTTGCTCCTACTCATGCATCTTCTCAGGAATCTGCTGAACGGGAAGCAGTATTGTCTACGGTTGATCAATTCTTCACGGCCATGACTGAACGAAACGGGAATAAATTGCGAGCACTCACGGTGCCAGGGTCGCTAAGCATATGGGCGGCCAATCCCCCCGAATCAAAGGAATTGAACTTCATCAATTACTCACAGATGATTTCCCGCTTTAGTGGGGAGGGTCCTGAATTGATTGAGCGTTACTGGAATCCTACTGTGATGATCGAAGGCAATATCGCCTTATTCTGGGCTCCCTACGATTTCCATATTGATGGTAATTTTTCACATTGCGGCATCGATTCTTTTCAATTGGTGAAACGTGACGGAAACTGGCTGTTAAGCAACCTGAGCTGGACACGCCAATTTGAAAACTGTGAGCCAAGTCCATTAGGCCCACTGGATTAGCAAATAAGTGGAATCAGAGCTCGTATGATGCGTCTCTACGTAGACAACCCATCCATGGCAGCAAGCCGGCCAATGAGCTCTTCTACTCTTGTGCTATAGCCCCATTCATTGTCATACCAACTGACGACTTTAATCATGTGGCCGCCCATAACCTGGGTCAGTTCAGAGTCAACGATACTGGAATGACTATTGCCTATAATGTCACTGCTAACCAGGGATTCTTCGGTATAGGCGAGGATGCCTTTTAGAGATCCTTCAGCCGCTGCGGCCAGAGCTGAATTTACAGTTTCAACAGTCGCTTCTTTCTTTACGTTGATCGTCAGATCCACCAGGCTACCGTCTGGTACCGGTACTCGCATGGCCAAACCGTCCAGCCTGCCATTGAGTTCCGGCAACACCAGACCTATCGCTCGAGCTGCGCCAGTTGAAGTGGGTACAATATTTGTAGCCGCATTTCTGGATCGACGCTTGTCTTTGTGCGGTGAATCGATGAGTCTCTGCCCCGAAGTGTAAGCGTGCACTGTAGTTAACAGCCCTTTTTCTATCTCAAACGCCTCATGCAATACCTTACACAGGGGAGCGGCGCAGTTTGTTGTACAACTGGCATTACTTATAATCTGCGTTTCCGGAGTAACAACGTGATCATTAACCCCAGTAACCAGCGTTGCATCCAAAGGATCTTTACTGGGTACGGTCAAAATTATTCGTTTGGCGCCTGCTTCAAGATGAAGATTTAGTTTATCCAGCGTGCGAAACACACCTGAGCTTTCGATAACGTAATCTATGCCCAGATCGTCCCAGGGTAACTTGGCTGGATCTATCTCGGAGAGAACCTGAAACGGATCACCTGAAATCTCCATAGTGTTCCCCTGGGTCTTTACCTCTCCTGGCCAGGTACCATGAATACTGTCGTACTTGAAGGCATAGGCCAGCTGATCTGCGCTAGCAAGATCATTAACTGCCACTACGTCGTAGTGCCCCCGCTGTTTTGCAATGCGCATTATCGTCCGGCCGATACGCCCGAAACCGTTAATCGCAATTCTTGGTACTGACATTCCAGCCTCCATCAAGACTTACCAGGGTAATCATCAAATCTTTCATCAACTAATCATGTCTTCAGTTAGCTCCCACAATCGCATTGCACTCTCTTCATTCACTGCCCAGGGAGCAACGTCAAAATAAGGTGGCGAATCATCAGTAGCCAAGTTGGAAACATCACAATCCTCACAATAGAGACCGCCGGTATCCGCAAGTTGGGATGAAGTCGCCGCCCATAGCGTAGTAGTGCACCCCTGGGAAGGCGATTTAAAAATTGCTGCGGCCTGCTCTGAAATATTCCCATCGGCATCCGTCCAGCCAAGTGCTTCCATTTCCTCGTTGGGAAGATGTCGTTGCAAAGGCGTCAGGATTCCTCCCGGGTGTACAGAAAAAGCCTGCAGACCCTGATCTCTGAATTTCATATCAAGACCTAACGCAAATAATGCGTTGGCAGTTTTCGACTGCGCATAAGCAGTCCACTTCTCATAGGGCGCGGATTGAAAATGAATATCATCCCAAATAATGTCGGTACGGCGGTGGGCGACCGAGGAGAGACTTACTACCCGTGGAGAATCCGCTGCCAGTATTGCAGGCAACAAGCCGGTGCTTAGCACGAAATGGCCTAGATGATTAACAGCAAATTGACTCTCCCAGTTATTCCCTATACGTGTTTCCGGACATGCCATTATGCCTGCGTTATTAATTAACAGGTCTATAGACTTTTCAGCTGCCAGCAGTTTTTCCACCAGTGCATGAACGCTATTTAAATCACCTAAATCCAGCTGTTCAGTAATGATTTCTCCCTGGATATCTGCAAGATTGTTTTGAGCTTTCGCTGGATCTCTTACCGGCACATACACCTTCATACCGGCGCCAGCAAGAGCCCGGGTGGTTTCCAGACCAATACCGGAATAGCCTCCGGTAACTACAGCTACTTTGCCAGCCAAATCGACTCCGGATAGAATTTCATTGGGCTCCGATTTCGGCGGAAATTCTGAATCCAGTTTTTTCTGTATACGCTGAGTCATTGTTGGCACTCCCTCAATTGTATTCCGCAAATATTCAAAACTTATATACACCTGCATCCTAGCACGTAATGCATTGGCAAGATGATAGCCATCTCGCAAGGAATTCAGCTTTCAATTCCGATGCTCAATATCAGTGCACGAAAGTTGTATAAATGTCATTCAAGTGTCAAGCTGACGCTATAAAATCTGCAGTTCACCTGAAACTCGATTCGAATGGATTTCCACACCGGGGCACCCTGCCATGAAGGTTTATTCTGACTCACTCACAGTAAAATTCTGCTTTGCGATCATTTTGATTTTTTCTTCCCAGTCGGGTTTTACCCAATGCAATGAGAATCGTAGCGGCGTTGCCATTGCAAGTGGTTCAGTTTTTATAGACAAAAATGGAAATGGTCTTAGGGATGGAAATGATACTGCCCTGGTTGATGTTGCTGTGAGCAATGGATGCGAGGTAGTTGTTACCAATCAGGAAGGCAAGTATCGAATCAGTATCGCTCCAAACGAAATTCTGTTTATAAGCAAGCCTGCGGGATATAGCACACAACTTAATGCATTCAATATTCCACAGTTCTACTATTTACATTACCCCGATGGAACGCCATCGGCTATTCAGGGCACCGCAGTCGAATGGATGTTCCCGGTAATTGAACCAACCGGACCACTACCTGATGCAATTGACTTTCCTTTAACTGAGGACAACAGCGATGCACCTGAATTCCGCTCCCATGGTTTTGCTGACCCCCAGGCCAGATTTGAGTTGTCCCAGGATATGCTGAGAGAAGATCTAATAAATCCGTTAATCGGCAACCCCTATGATGTCGAATTCGGTCTAACCGTAGGTGATGTCGCGAATGACAATCTGGCCATCTATGACCGTCACAAGGCTATGATGGGGTTAATGGAAGTTCCACAATGGTATGTTCCGGGAAATCACGATATTAATTTCGCCTCCCCCAATGCTTACTTCGCCAATGAAACTTACAAGCGGCATTTTGGACCTACCTATTACTCTTTTGATCATGGAAACGCACACTTCGTCGCGCTAAATAATGTTGAATATGCCGGATCAGGTAATGAGTTTTCCAGCGGGCATTATCGTGGCTTCATAAGCGATACCCAGCTGCAATGGCTGGCGAACGATCTTGCATTGGTAGATCGCAATAAGCTGATTGTAATCATGACCCACATTCCGCTCATCGCAGAGGCAAACGACGGGACCTCTCCGACTGCGAGTGGGCCAAATACAGAAAATTTTAGAGAGCTGCTGGATATCCTGTCTCCGTTCTCAAATATCTATGGACTTGCCGGGCATGACACAAGCAATAGCTGGAAGACGGAAGTCAATCACACACACGGCTGGACTGGACGTCCTTGGGTCGCCCATACCCTGGCCGAAGTGCGCGGAAATGGCTGGACCCGGGGGCCGGAAGATATTCGAGGTGTTCGCGACGCGATGATGGAAGACGGCAATCCCAATGGGTTCTACGTATTACATTTCAGGGATCATGAACTTATACCGGAATTTATCCCGTTCCCTTTCGGGCCGGACGCCAATCAGCGACTTCGTATTACTCTGGATCCAGGCCTGATTCCGCCGGAAGATGGCTCGGTAAACCGGGGAAGTATCCTGCCAGGCACCAGGTTGGTGGTTAACCTTTTCGATGGAGGTGAACGAGACAATGTCTGGTTTTCTCTGGATGGTGAAGCCTATGAGGAGATGACCTATAAAGTCAGAACAGATCCATTTGTGGAAAGACTACATGCGCGTTATGCGGAAACTGATTCTGCCTACGGCAGACCGGTAAGATCTTCTCATATGTGGGAAGCGGAGTTGCCCACGAATATCGGACCTGGTCTGCATCGGGTTATAGTTATATCTGAAGACGAATTTGGACAAGAACAACGTGGCACTTTTACGTTTGAACTGATGCGGTGATGCTCAATTTGCGCCCTGTAGGCCTGCAATCGAGGTCGATTGTGGCTCCATTCTGAATCGGAAAATCTTCAGTCCCCTTTCCGGATTAATATCCGGGTACTCAGGTGCAACCGGCATCTTCTCCAGGAATGTTGCCTGAGGACAGTGTTCTCTGAATTGATGCAGCATCCATTGCGAGTCAAGAAATGGGCTATTCAAACATGCAATAACTTCAGCACCAGGATTGCATAAACCCTTCAAACGTTTAAGTACAGCCCCGTAGTTTTTCTCAGACTCAAAACTGCCCCGCTGTCTGGTGGGTGGATCAATTATCACCAGATCATAGCGACCGTATTGTTTGATTCTTCCCCATGAAGTAAACAGGTTATGAGGAATTCCTTTTACCCGATTTAGCGGTTGGTTATTCAACTCATGGTTGCGTTTACCCCAGGTGATGCTGGTCTTGCTCAAGTCCACACTGGTTACAAATGTAGCCCCTCCAGCAAGTGCAGCCACAGATAGTGAACAAGTGTAGGCAAACAGGTTTAGTACTCTGCGTTCCGCACAGTTTTTCATAAGCCACTGTCTGACAAGTCGCATATCCATGAACAGGCCGACATTCTGACGCTTCCCAGGGTGTACCTCAAAACGCAATCCATTCTCCAGCACGATAAGGGATTCCCGCATTGAACCGTGCACAGCTTCCGCAGGTGCGCCATGCTCGTAACGGTGTTGCAATACAATCGATTCGATTTGGGAGTGCACGTCGCCGGCGAGCAGCGACTCAACAAGAGCCGGCAACTCTTCTATTTCTTCATAGGCTGAGATGAGTAAAACAGGAGAAAACCAGTCGAGGCAAATATGAGCGAATTCTGGATAACACTGCCCACGACCGTGAAAAACGCGCCTCGCTTCAGCACGAGGCTCTGCAAAAAAATTATTTGAAGCCTCTATCAATTGAGACATGGCTCTTGCCCTTCAAAACTGCGGTATCATGGTTTGCTAAAATCGCGAACCAGATTAAACGAATATTTTTAAGTCTACTCCATGCGGGACTTCGACTACATAATCATTGGGGCAGGCACCGCAGGATGCGTGCTGGCCAACCGTCTTTCAGCAAACCCCGACAACAACGTGTTGTTGCTGGAAGCGGGAGGCAAAGACGATTATTTCTGGATTGATATCCCCGTTGGTTATCTTTACACCATCGCTAATCCACGAACCGACTGGTGTTATACAACAGAAGCCGAGACAGGATTAAATGGCCGAAGCATTGGTTATGCTCGCGGCAAGGTTCTGGGTGGATGCTCTTCTATCAATGCAATGATCTACATGAGAGGTCAAAAGAGCGACTACGATCACTGGGCTGCTCTAGGTAACCGCGGATGGGCATGGGATGATGTGCTGCCGATTTTCAAGAAATCTGAGGACTATCAACATGGCAGTGATGAGTATCACGGGGATAGTGGTGAACTCCGTGTTGAAGAACGCCGAGTAAATTGGCAAATTCTCGATGCCTGGCGTGACGCGGCTGCTGAGTGCGGCATACCTAAGATCGAAGAATTCAATCGGGGCGACAATTTTGGTAACGCCTACTTCCAGATGAACCAACGTAATGGTCGACGCTGGAGTGCAACTAAAGCGTTCCTCAATCCCGTGGAAGACCGACCCAATCTCACTGTACTAACCGGTGCCCAGGTTGAACATTTGCTCATCAATCACGAAGCAGACAGACCAGTTGCCAGGGGTGTCATGGCAAACATCAATCAGCAGAAGTCAGTTAACTTTAATGCACATAAAGAGGTCATCCTTGCCGCTGGCGCGATTGGTTCACCGCAAATCCTGCAACTCAGCGGTATTGGACCTGCCCCACTATTGCAGGAACATGGATTGGCGGTAGTTCACGATCTTCCGGGAGTGGGAGAAAACTTGCAAGATCATCTACAGGTAAGAAGTGTCTATAAAGTCCGCAATACTGTGACTTTAAATCAAAAGGCAAACTCTCTTATTGGCAAAGCCCAGATGGGACTGGAATACTTGATCAGAAGAACCGGCCCTCTGACAATGCCCCCTTCCCAGTTAGGCGCATTCGCCAGAAGTTCAGAGGACCAGACCAGCGCTAATATAGAATGGCATGTACAACCCTTATCACTGGATAAATTTGGCGACCCTCTTCACAAGTTCAACGCAATTACGCCCAGTGTCTGCAATTTACGCCCTTCAAGCAGAGGGCAAATCCAGATTAAAAGCCCGGACTGGGACAAGGCACCCGCCATCAGACCAAATTACCTCTCTACGGAAGAAGATCTGGTGGTTGCAGTAGAAGGCTTGAGATTCACTCGCCGAATTATGGCAGCCGATTCATTAAAACCATTTGAACCCGAGGAATGGAAACCTGGAGCTAATCTAAATTCAGAAGAGGAGTTAAGAAAAGCAGCCGGTGACCTGGGGACTACCATATTCCACCCTGTGGGTACCTGCCAAATGGGCTCCACCGCGGAATGTGTGGTGGACGATCGCCTGAGGGTTCACGGTGTAGATAGTCTACGCGTAATTGACGCTTCCATCATGCCCACCATTACTTCGGGTAACACCAACGCACCCACTGTTATGATTGCCGAGCAGGGTGCGAACTTTATTTTGAACCAGGACAAGGACTAAACGATCAGACTAAATGGAAAGCAAATTCAACAACATGTTTAATGGCACATCACTAGGAATAGGCATCTGCTTCTTTGTGGTGTTCTGGTTGGTATTCGACAGCATCGCTTTGGGCCTGGGCCTCGGCGTTGCAATGGGCGCCGCATATTCTCAATCGAATGAGACGGCAGAAGACGAGCCCACAGATTTATAGCCAATACCAACTATTTTATGGACAAGCTAAGCCTGAATTTAAAATTCTACAGCGTGTTAATCCTTGTGGCGGGATTCGTGCAAATGTTCAGCAAGATACTCACGGATACCGGAGGGCCCTCTTCCAGATATGGCGCAGTAGTGTTAGCTGTAGTCATAGTGTGTGTACTGATAGCCAGGGCAAATGAACAGCCATTGGGCAAGTTGTGGATGTGGAGGTCACTGTTCGTTGCATTAATACTTGGGACCCTCGTAATGCTCGGTTTTGGCCTGTATCTGAGCATTTCGGGAGTCTACTTTTCATCCGCACTATTGACTATCGGCGCCATTATTCTCACACCGGCACTCATGGAAATTTTTGCCTACGCCTATCGTTCTCCACAACTATGGGAATGGAACGAGAACGAAGAGAGCGAAACAAACTCTAACTACGAGGAATAGATCATCATGATCTTTTACTATGCACCCAAGACTGTATCACTCGCTTCACACATTACTCTCGAAGACGTGGGGGCGGACTACGAAACACGGATACTGGATTTTACAGCCAATGAACAACGCTCCGAAAACTATGCCCAGATAAACCCAAAGATGCGAGTACCCTCCTTGGAGACAGAAGGAGGTATCATCACCGAAACACCCGCTATCCTGGTTTATCTGGCGCAATCCCATCCTGATTCAGATATGGCGCCACTGGACAATCCCTATCAGTTTGCAAAACTGCAGGAATTCAATGCCTATCTCTGTGCCACAGTGCATGTTGCCCATGCTCACAGAATTAGAGGATATCGCTGGGTAGATAGTGAGGATGCCATTAAGGCCATGCAGGCCAAGGTTCCCCAGACAATGGGTGAATGCTTTCAGTTGATTGAGGCTGAAATGTTCAAGGGGCCCTGGGTGTTGGGAGAGCGCTACTCGGTATGTGATCCCTACTTGTTCACTATGTCTAATTGGTTAAAAGGAGATGGCGTCGACCTGGATGACTTCCCAAGAGTTGCCGAATTTAACCATCGCATGCGAGAGAAAAGCACTGTTAAACGAGTACTGGAACTACATGGCTTAAGTTAGGCCGCTGAGCAGGTCATTTGTCGGAAACTTGCTAACTGGCGTAGCGCTGATCAGCAACAAGGGAATTAGCCAGCGCATTTACGGCTCCCTCCAGGGCATGCTGCAATGTTCGTCGCTGATCGCAACCGATGAACCGGTTTGACTCTTGATCCAGACCTTCTATTTCACAACGATAGTTCAGGGAGGTTTGTTCAATCTCACATTTTAAGCGAATCGTTACATGGACAGATTTGAGAATTCCTACAAATGACTGGAGAAGGTTTTTTACCCGACTCTCCAGTATCTCCTGATTGACCTCACTCACCGCACTATCTATGACTATTTTTTCCATGACAGACACCTCAGGTTCGCATACGACCAGCAGAACGATAGACACCTTCAGATTCTTTCTTCAGTATTGCAATCAAACTTTCTACCCACAGTTTTTCGTCAGGGCTAACCGTGTCCTCATTGCCGCAGATTTCCTCCAGTTTTTCTATCGAGAGCTCAATTTGTTTCAAATACCGCCCGAGAGCAAAGTTTGTCGATAGCATTGCGCCGCTCTCCTCTGCGAACCCGGCGAGGTAAATCCGCCGACACTGACGCAGGTTTGCTCCGTTCCGCGCAACCTCGTCGAAACACTTTGATTCTGTTATATAACTACCAGGGCCTAATACACTGCGACTTACACCAGCCCTGACCAGAGCCCTCGCTATTGATATATCTGTGCGGGCCTTACCCAGAATGAGATTGACGAAGTTTTGAGGTTGCGCTGAACTGGCATGCTCGATCTTATCGATCACTTCGGTATAGAAAGCACTAAGCTCCTGTGCCGACATAAAAATATCTGACATAGCACCCGAGAGTAGCTGCCCACTGATGGCCTCCCACTGCCAATTCGAATAGAACTCAGCAGCAACACTATAGCGAAGATCATCAGGGGGATAGACGCGACTGGCTATCAGGAAACTTAGCTTGTGCAAGTCGTGAACTTCCTGCCACTCCTGTGCTTCTATCAATGACTCGATCAGAGCGCTAAGGTGAGGCAACTGCTCTTCACTGTAGAGCCCAGTATTGACGCGACTCAAATGCCATGCCTGTCTGTAGGCTGCCGCAGCTGCTCTGTGGTTGCCACTGTTGTCCTGTAATCGGCCCAGATCACTGTGTGCTTCGATCAAGCTATCGCCGTAAGCACCTTGCAGGCCAGTGAGCCTGTTAATTTCTTCAGTTCGATTTTGAATATCTCTGGCTGACTGCTCAATATTAAATTCTTGAGTCAAAGGTTCACGCTCTACAGCAGCGGAAAGTTGAAAGTTCGAATGCACATCGTTCGAAGAGGCAGTGTCTTCGCCCATCGCATTGAGGGGACCAGATAAGACTAAAAAATGGACCATTCCATTGATCCAAAATAGAGCGTTCTTCACCATATCACTCCACTAATTCGATTCTATATTCACTTTTTACATGGTGAAAAATACTGAAATTCCACGAAATTATTAATTTCAAATTTTCGAATCTATCATTCGATATTATCTGATTCTAATAACTCATTGTTCGAGTAATAATGACAATCACTGAAAGCAAGACCCGGCTCTGGGTTTCCCCTTCCCGGCGCCAATGGGTCTTGCTTTTGTTTGAGTAAAGGAAATCAGGAGAAGGACGGACGGCTATCAGCTGATGTCGTGTTTAAAATGAACGCATACGCTAGCAAATCAGAATACGCAGGGTCGGCAGCCGAACCGGATTTAAAACGAGCGCGGCGCATCCTCTCCGAACTCATTGCACCCGAGAAAGGATTCATTCGGGTGGCGCTGGTATACGGTATAGCCATTGCGCTACTTACTCTCTCGGTACCAATAGCAGTACAGACTCTGATTAATACAGTAGCCAATATTGCATCCACCAGGGCCATATTGATTCTTTCTAGTGTGCTTTTTTTGACCCTGTTGCTCTCTGCGCTATTTACTGCTTTGCGCACCAAGGTCATGGAGCTCTATGAAAGGCATGTCTATGCGCGGCTGACTTCAAAATTGAGCCTGATAATTCTATTGGCACCCCATAGCGTATTCGAAGGCCGGCGTAATAGCACTTTGACCCACCGCTATTTCGACATAATGACTCTGCAAAAAAACATTCCAGCTCTGGTTGTAGATGGTTTTGCACTTCTTCTACAGCTCGTAGTGGGCTTTACCTTGGTGTCTTTTTACCACCCAATGTTGTTCGCACTGAACCTGCTAATCATTGGACTGATTTATGTCATCTGGATTATTTGGGGCCGCGGCGCAAAGGCAACTGCAATCCGATTATCACAGGCCAAATATGATTCTGCGAGCTGGCTGAGCAATCTCATTGCTGCTCATGAATTCTTTCAGTCAGCCCGGCATCTGGATCATGCGGGCGATTCAACAGAAGGCAAGATTGCCCGGTATGTATCCTGCCATGAGAACCACTTTCGTTACACATTTAGCCAGGTGCTTGCATTCCTCGCCGTCTATGCGCTGGCAAGCGCTATTCTTTTAGGCCTTGGTGGCTGGTTGGTTATCCAGGGAGAACTCTCTATTGGCCAGCTTGTTGCCGCAGAGCTGATTATGTCTGCTGTGTTTTTCGGACTTACGCAATTCACCAATTATCTGAAGCTTTATTACGAGTTGTACGGCGCGGCAGACAAAATAGGACAGTTTCTGGAGTTGCCCCAGGAAGAAATTGAAGAAAACGATGCCCTGCTTCATTCCGATGGCACTCTGCAGTGCAAAGCCATGGGCATTTCTCATTTGGGTAAAAAATTATGCCTCGATTTTAAACTGGAAGCAGGCGCAAAAGTTTATACCAGTTGTGATGAACTCTGGATTCAACGAGCTCTGACCAAGGTATTAAAAAACCATGCCGAACCAGATAGCGGCTGGATTCGCCTGGGCGATCGAGAGCTGTCTGAGTACGACATCTACAATTTACGCCACGATATAGTTTTCGTTGATCGCTCCTTGATCGTTGAGTGTTCCATCAAGAACTACCTGCGACTGGCCGCTCCAGAAACGACAGCCGCCATGATCACAGACGTTATTGATCAGGTTGGGCTTACATCCACTATCGCCTCATTGCCGGATGGTATAGATACTCTCATCTCGTCCATAGGTGCACCTCTGCTGCCCGCTGATGTACTGCTGTTAAAACTGGCTGCCGCGATTCTGGCAGAGCCAAAACTGGTAGTGCTCAACCAGGACATCGACAATTTACCAGAGCAACAGCGCTTACTATTGCTCGATAAAATTCAGAGCGAGAAATTCAGTGTTTTGTACTTTACGGACAAACCGGAGAATGGAGTCTTCAACGGCATTCTAAATTGCAACAGCAATGGCGAAGGTAACGCTTCGAGCGGAATATTGATTTCTCCCGAGGACTCGATGAAGGAGGAAGCCCGATGATTCCAGTTACTTCGAATCCGGTCCAGAACCGCTACCTCGGTCACATCGCAACACTAGGAAGATTAAACGTTCCGCGAACAGACCGTGTAATCACTGCTGTTTTATTGCTGCTGATAATTTTTGCAGCTGCAACACTATGGTTCACGCCCTGGGTGCAAACAGCATACGGCGAAGGAACTGTTAGCACACTCAATCCATCGCAGCGCACCCAGGCGATATCTGCACTGGTTCCCGGGCAGATTGAAACCTGGCATGTGCAAGAGGGTCAGAGGGTTCAGGCGGGCGATCCAATCGTAACTCTGCGCGATACCGATCAGGACTTAATTGACCGGCTCACCGCAGAAATCAACGCCATGGAGCAGCAACAAACAGCAAATATCAATGCGTTGGAAACTGCAGAGAATGATTTGGTGAGGCGCCAGAACTTATTTGAGCAGGGGTTGGTTTCACAGAGGGATTTGGAACAGGTACAGATCAGGCTTGAAGATCTTCGCGCCACAGTCGCCGCCACGACGGCGGAGCTCAATCGCGTGCGCGTCAATCTGGCAAGGCAATCGATTCAGACCAAAGTGGCTCCCAGTGATGGAACCATTCTACGTTTGCTATCGGCGGGAGAAGCTACCTATGTAAATGCTGGAGATATACTGGCCTCGTTCATTCCAGATGGCGTAGAACGATCTGTCGCGCTGGTTGTGAACGGCTTCGACGCACCTCTGATTTATCCTGGCCGCAAAGTAAGGCTTCAGTTTGATGGCTGGCCGATGTTCCAGTTCAGTGGCTGGCCGGGCGCCTCTCTTGGCACCTTTGCCGGAATCATCGAATTTGTAGAACCGATTGCGGATGCTTCCGGCAGATTTCGTGTCTGGATACAGGAAGATTTCTCGGAAGGAGGATGGCCGGAAGAAAGATTCGTTCGCCTTGGAAGCAGGGTTAGAGGATGGGTGCTGCTGGAAGAAGTTCGACTTGGCTACGAGCTATGGCGACAGCTTAATGCGTTCCCTCCCGTTAACAACACATTGAGCGAGCAGAACAGTGAAAACTAAGCAGCTCGCTTCATTTCTTTGGCTTGCCTGGATTTTCGCTTTACCTGCTGCTGTCGCAAGTGCACAGGACATTGGCGATGAATCAGCTTCTCCCTTAACCATGGAAAAGCTGATCCGTTCCATACGTGAAAATCATCCGATTATTATGTCTGCTCGTGCGCGGCGGGAGCAGGCTGATACAGCTCCGCAAAGAGCGCGCGGTGCTTTTGATCTAAACCTGAATCAGACCTCACTTTCCCGACTCAATGGTTACTATGATGGCCAATACCTGGAGCAGGGTATAACCCAGCCCCTGGAGATCGCCGGTGCGGAAATCAGTGCTACCTATCGGCGTTCAGAAGGTGATTTTCCCGTCTACGAAGACTTCTTCAACACCATGAGTGATGGTGAAGCCAGTGTTGGCCTGTCATTTTCTTTATTGAGAGACAGAGAACTTGATGAACGACGGGCAGGCCTGTTCGACGCTCCTTTCACACAGGAAATTGGCGAAATTACCGAGCAGCTAACTGTCAATCAGCTTTTATTCGAAGGTTTAAATGCCTATTTGAACTGGTATCAGGCTTCACTGGTTACCGACGTAGCAGATTCATTAGTTGAGCTTGCCGAAACCCGCCGTGAAGGAATCGAATCCAGAGTTGCCAACGGAGACCTTGCCGCGATCACTTTAACTGAATTCGAAACCACCCTTCTCACCCGACAAATAGCTTTACGGGAAGCACAACAAGAACTATTGCGCTCGCAACAGCAGCTACTATTTTACTGGCGTGATGAAAACGGCTCTAACAATTTCAATGTGGGCGATCTTGTACTTCCTCAGCTTCCTGTTAGCTGGCCATTTGATTCTTATCAGTTTGACCTGAATTGGCAGTCTCAAATAATCGCTGAACATCCAAGTCTATTAGAGATTGATGCCGAACTGCAGATTGCGAGAAACCGGGCGCGCCTGAGCGAGAACAATCTGCTACCGAAACTGGATTTTCAGGTGCAGTTCGGTAACGACTTCGGCAGTGGGGCCGTAAATCTCAATGGACCCGAGTCCTATGTAGGCCTGAATTTTTCCATGCCCTTACAAAGAAACAGAGCCAAGGCTGATCGCACATCAGCGTTGGCGCGTGTGAATGAAGTGGAATATGAGCGGCGCGTTCAATACGACAGACTTTCTCTTAGTCTCAATGAAAGCCTGCTTCAACTAACGACTTTCGATCAATTGCGTCAACTTCGAAGCCAGCAAGCGGAAATCGCCAAAGAACTGGAACTACAGGAACACGCAAGATTTGATGCTGGCGACAGCGATCAATTCCTGCTGAATGCTCGCGAAACCGCTGCAGGACAAGCGCAACTCGAAGCTATAGCTGCCGAAGTTGCCTGGTTACGACAAAAGATCTCACTGCTAGCCCTGGGAACTGACTTATTGGATTTTTAACTTCTATGGCCACAATCAAAATAGAAAATCACGCAGACGACTCCTGGCAGACAACTATCGAACAGAGAGCCTACCTTATGCTCTCTTCACTTAGTGCCAGTGTTTCAACCATAACCATTAGTTTTGTCGAGCTTCCGGCCTACGGAGCGATGCCCCTTAGATATCGCTGTAGTGCCAGTTCGCCGGATCTGGCTGCTGGCAATTGTCAGGTGTCGGTTGAACACCCAGATGGGGATAAGGCTATTGATGGCACACTGCTGCGTTTTCGGCGGATAGTGGCTCATACCCGTCAGATAGGTCCCTTTAACGGATTCAAGCAAGGCACTAGTCGGCGAATAAGTTAGCTCTTGCAGCTTCGATTATTTCCAGCACGATAGGATGTTTGAGCTTTCTTTCTGGAGAAATGGCATAGTAATACTCATGGACGCTATCTGCTTTTCCTAACATTCGGCATTTGTACATCAGCTCAATTTCATCACGAATAACTTCCGGGGATGGGAATACTCCCAGGCCCTCCTCACCAAAAGCTTTCATCAAAGCGCTATCCTCAAACTCCGCGACCAACCTTGGAGCCAGCTCCAATTTATCGAACCAGACTTCCAATCCACTCCGAATCGGATTCCCTGAAGTAGGCAATAACAGAGGCGCCTCATTGAGAGATTCCGGAAAGCGTTTAAGATACCGCCGAGCGCTGGCATTTTTTACAAAGAAACCAATGTCGCTGCTGCCCAGCGCATGGGTATAAGCTTTCACGTTCAAACCAGATGGAATGGAACAGTCAGAAATAATCATGTCCAGCTGATGAACCGCCAAATCTCCCAGTAGCGATTCAAGTGAACCCTCCCGACAGACTAACTTGATCGGAACGTCTCCTTCCAGGGCAGGCTGTAATATGCGCATAGCAATTAGCTTGGGAATGGAATTGGTAATTCCGACCTGCAAACTGGCGGCCATACTTCCATCACTGGACTTCAGTCGTGCACCAAGTTCCTCGCCGAGAGAAAAAATCTCGTCCGCATACTGAAACACCAGATGACCGAATTCGGTCAATATCAGTCCTCGACCCGCTCTGGCAAAAAGAGGTTCACCAACCGAATCCTCCAAATTCTTAATTTGAGCACTTATGGTTTGAGGGGTCAGATGCAACACTTCGGTTGCCTTCGCAATACTGCCCTCTTTGGCTACCGTCCAAAAATAGAGAAGGTGGTTGTAATTCAAATGCCTCATGTTCTTATGACTTTAACTTTGATTATCTTTCCAATGCTGTAGTTTCCAGACACGTTACTTTCTCACATATCGCCCATCAAACCATGGTTCCCAGACTTCAGTATCATGATTGAACTGCTCAAAAAACTGTCGAACGCTGCCATCATCATTTGGTGTCCAGGTTCCACGAAAATTCCAGACTGCGCCGGCAAAATTGTAAATGCTGCCTTCGAGAACCATTGCACCGTTACGCAAGCCACCAACAATATCGATTGAGTAGCGCCCGGAGGATACCCATAACTGACGCCACTCTCTGGTTACCGGATTGAAGTAATTCATACTGGAACCAGTGCTGCCATTTATTCCTGTCCAGCTTTCCATCAACATGCAGCCTGACTCCATTGCCCGAATGCTGTTTTCGCCTGCTTTGTTACCGCTGTTGCTATCGAATACTTCCCATTCACCGATCCAGAAATCGAAGTCGCCAGCGCCTGAAATGTCCTGGCAGCCCGGCGTCTGACCTGATCCTGATTGCGTGAAACTCAAAAGGATTATGGATAATGTGATGCTGATTTTGTTCATCCTGGCGCTCACTAGGGGCGATTTGCAATCCACCTTACTACAGGCAGCCTGAAGCCTCCAGAACCCGGGCCTTGCGGGCTGCCATAAACATTTGCAAAGGGGGGTAAGACTTGGCACCCTTGGAGCGAGAAAAATATCAAATAAAGTGGGGTTTACTCATGTCTCTACGTTCACTTGCTACTGCTGTTCTCACCCTGTTTATTCTCGCCTCATCTAGCCAGGCAGCGGATATACCGCGGGTTGGGACATATGACTTTCCGACGTCCACCAGCAATCCTGCAGCCCAGGAACAATTTATGCTGGGTGTAGGGTATTTGCACAGTTTTGGAAGCACTCAGGCGCAGGCAGCCTTTCGCCGTGCTCAGGAACTGGACCCGGACTTCGCCATGGCGTACTGGGGTGAGGTATTTACTTATCAGCATCCATTTTTCGGCCCATTGAGCGATGGACCCGGGGAAGCACTGGCGCGACTGGCTCCCACTCCGGAGTTACGTCTGGCAAAAGCGCCAAATGATAAGGAAAAAGGATTTCTCAAAGCTGCTGAAGCTTACGCGCTGACGCCGGGCGGGATGCCTGAACGCCGAATAGCATGGAACCAGGCCATGGAAGAGCTCTATGCCAGGTACCCTAATGATGATGAAGTGGTAGCGTTTTATGTGGTATCCACCCTGGCTGCAGCCGGAGCCTCCGGGGATATGCGGGAGCGCATGAATATGAAAGCCGGTGCATTGGCATTGGAACTGTTCAAGAAGAATGATAATCACCCGGGTGCCGCGCACTACGTAATTCATGCATTTGATGATCCGGTGCACGCGCCAATCGCATTGGAAGCGGCACTTAAATATCGCGACATTGCACCGGCAGTATCCCACGCTCGTCATATGCCCTCGCACATATTTATCCAACACGGAATGTGGGACATGGTGGCGGAATGGAATGACTCAGCCTACCAGGTAGCCCGGGAATTATGGCGTCCAGGTGACGCAGTCGGTGAACAAAATCATGCCAGTGACTGGGGTCAGTATGGTGATTTACAACGTGGTGACATCGAACGGTCGCTGCTTTGGATTTCCCGGGCAGAGGAAACTCTCTCTGAAAATCCCGGAGATAACCGCTCAATAAATACACTTAAAATCATGCAGGCTCGTCACACAATAGAAACTCAGAACTGGAAGCTAACAGAGCTCACCGATGACTTATCCGCCGACCAGTTACTGGCCCTGGGTATGAGTGCCGCCAATATGGATGAGCTGGATCTCGCTGAGCAAGTTGCTGCTCGTCTTGGCGAATTAACAAAGAAGAGCCCTAACAACAGTAACCTGCAGGTAATGCATGCACAGGTGACTGCATTAGCGAAATCAAAGCGCGCGGAAGAATTACTGCGAGAAGGTTTGACAACTGATGGCCTGCCGCAGCAGGAAGAAGCTATCGCCTTACTTAAAGAAGCGATTGCTCGTCGTGAAGCTGGACGTCTGCCGAATGGCGCCGCAACACCGCTTAAACCAGTGCATGAATTGGCGGGTGAGATTCATCTGGCATTTGGCTTGTCGCGAGAGGCGGCGGAACTGTTCGAAACTTCTCTGCTTCGTCTTCCTAATCGACCATTGTCATTGTTAGGTGCTGCACGCGCTTACGCAGCGATGGGTGAAAAAGACAAGGCCGATGAAAAATACGAGCAGCTGTTAGCGGTCTGGAGTGATGATTCTTTTCCTTCAGTTCGAGAAGCCAAACAGTTTGTTGCCTTGAACTAAATATATTTAGCAACGGACATTAGGAAATATGGAAAACGATAATCTGGAAAAGGTTGCTGGCAATGGTTTAATCAATCGCCGTCACCTGCTGGGACTGGGACTCGGCGGTGCAGGCATGGCAGTAGCCAATTCAGTAATTGGCGCCGATGCCGGCAACTTGCAGATACCGGCCTGGTCGAAACAGCCAGGCCCTGGCGCCAGTGCTTACGGTGGCCGTTCCCGATTCGCGCCGCAGTTAGAGCGCATGTCCGGCAATCCGAATCCAATCTACCCTGGCGGGGGTGCTTCACGAACACCGCTGCAACACCTGCAGGGCACCATTACCCCAAATGCCCTGCATTTCGAGCGGCACCACGCCGGAATACCCGACATCGATCCAGCTCAGCACAAACTGGTCATCAATGGTCTGGTGCGGCAGCCTCTGGTATTCAGCTACGAGGACCTACTGCGCTACCCCATGGTTAGCAAAACCTACTTTCTGGAATGCTCCGGCAACAGCGGCGCATTGTTGCGGCAGCAAAACCCTGACGCCAATGGCACGGCGCAAAGTCTGCATGGACTTGTGTCCTGTGCCGAATGGACAGGCATTCCACTCTCAACACTTTTAGATGAAGCAGGTGTATTGTCGGAAGCCAACTGGATAGCGGCAGTAGGTGCAGATGCTGCAAGCATGGGTCGCTCTGTGCCAATTGGCAAAGCAATGGATGATTCATTATTAGCTCTTTTCCAGAACGGGGAACCGGTTATGCCTGGTCAGGGATATCCGATGCGCCTCTTCAATCCAGGTTGGGAAGGCAACACCAGCGTGAAATGGCTCACCCAGATAAAACTCACTGATGGTCCAGTAAATTTTCGCGACGAAACCAGCAAGTACACTGACACCTTGCCGAATCGAAGCAGTCTGCAATTCACTTTCCCGATGGGAACGAAATCACTAATCACCTCCCCGTCTGGACAGATGTCGCTGGAGCAAAGAGGTGTGTACCGAATTTCAGGAATAGCATGGTCGGGATCTGGCAGCATTCGCCGGGTTGAAGTAAGTGCCGATGGCGGCCGCAGTTGGGCGGATGCCCAGATCGAAAGTGACCAGATCGATAAGGCGCTAACGCGCTTTGCCATTCCCTGGGAGTGGAGTGGCGGAGAAGCTGTTTTACAAAGTCGCGCGACAGATAGCCAGGGTAATGTGCAACCAACACGGTCCAGTATCCTTGCCGACAAAGGCACAATCAGCACTTACCACAATCACTGTATTCAAAGCTGGGCGGTAAATAATTCAGGAGAGGTGCGAAACACCTATGCATAAGAAACTATATTCAGTAATCGTCGTTTCGGCATTGGCAATTGCCCCCTTTGTATCCAATTCGCAAGAGTCTGTTCGACTGGGCACACCAATTAGCCAAGACCAACTTGCAGAGTTTGACTTGGTAGCTGAACCAAATGGTAACGGTCTGCCTGCTGGCAGTGGTACGGCGCGCCAGGGCAAGGCCGTGTACGATACTCGTTGTGCGGCCTGTCATGCCAGCAATGGAGAAGGCGTTACTGGCAATACCATTATCGTTGGCGGTGATATGCAGTCAGAAGGAACACCTTTACGGACGGTTGGCAGCTACTGGCCCCTGGCATCTACAGTTTTCGACTTTGTGCGCCGTGCCATGCCTGCAGACGCCCCTAAGTCATTGAGCAATGATGAGGTTTATCAAGTCGTCGCCTATGTTCTCTATATGAATGGCATCGTAGATGAAGACCAGGAACTCAACGCCACTACCTTGCCTCAGGTAGAGATGCCTAATGCTGATGGTTTTGTAGACCGCAGCGATATTCACTAAGTCCTCTCCCCTAGTCGAGCCGAGGCGCTAACTTTGCGACCTTGGCTTAGACTGTCACCATGCGACAATATGTCGCTGCAAAATGCACCGTCAGAGTGCAATAAAGTGTAATAAGTACTTGCACTTAGCTATTAAGGTCCTAGTATTCCCCGATCCCGAAATATCACCAAAAAATACAGGGCAGAGCCATGAGTTCCAGGTTGTTGCGCTTGCAGAGCGCAGTTTTATTGATTCTCGCAGGATTCGCATCAGGGGTCAGCGCACAGGTAACCGCTGATGGGCTGACAATAGCCCGAATAAACGGCGAACCCTCTCTGGAAGATTTCACTGACATGGCCCCGGCCACAGCCCTCGCCCGCTCCATGACCAAGGTAGACGGCTTTATTCAGCGCCTCCCTAATGATGGAGAGCCAGCCTCTCAGCGCACCGAGGTCTATATCGGTTATACCGAAAGTGAGATTCACGCCATTTTCCTGGCATTTGATGACGAACCCTCTCTCATTCGAGCCAATATGTCAGCGCGGGAAGCCGTGGATGAAGATGATACTGTAGGTCTGCTGTTCGACACCTTTAACGATCAACGTACCGGGTTCGGGTTTCGTACCACGCCATTAGGTATTCAATGGGATGCTCGCTGGACCGAGGGGTCATCCCGCCGTGCCGGATTTGACACCACGCTTGAAGCGGTCTGGCAGAGCGATGGCCAGGTCACAGACCAGGGTTACATGGCGTCCATGTCCATTCCTCTCAGCAGTCTTCGTTTCAATGACGACGAAGAGCAGCTTTGGCGCGTTCAATTCGTACGCATCATGCCTCGCCTTAATGAAGAGTCCTATTGGCCACGCTATTCCATTGATGTCGTAGGTCGATTAAATCAGACCGCCCTTATGCGCGGCATACGCAATGTTGACTCCGGCAACAACTACCAGATCGTTCCCTTTCTGTTTGCCAGAGAACTCGACGCACTGGATACCAGAGCGATTGGTGGGCCAGCGTTCGACACCACTAGCGAGCAGGATGTGGGCGTCGACGCCAAATTTATTTTTAACGACACCTGGGTACTCGATGTCACACTCAACCCGGATTTCAGCCAGGTAGAATCTGACCAGCCACAGGTTACCGTCAACGAGAGATTCGAAGTTCAGTTTCCTGAACGTCGCCCATTCTTCATCGAGAATGCAGATTTTTTTGCTACTGACTCCACATTGGTGTTCACCCGTCGTATCGTCGATCCGGAAGGTGGAATTCGATTCACCGGGCGCTCTGGCCGATACGGCTTTGGCTCAATTCTGATCAACGATGAAGCACCAGGGCAAAACCCGGACCCCAGTAATCCATTCGCGGGCGAAAAAGCTACTATCGGTATTGTCCGAGGCTTCAGAGATATTGGAGAACAGGATCGAATCGGCTTTCTGGCAACTTCCCGTGACCTTGGCAATGGTTACAATCGTGCCGCTCTCGTGGACGGGCGATTCTTACTCAATGAAAACTGGCAAACCCAGATTGAGATTACCGCGACTGAAACTGACCCCCATGACCACGACCATGATCATGACCACGGTCAGGACGATAGTTATCGCGGCTACCAGCGCAATATACAGATCAACCGCACTGGCCGGATGTTAAATACACACACTCATTTCATTGAGGCATCACCTGGCTTTCGCACGGAGTTAGGCTTCCAGAATCGATTCTTTCGCGCCGATACGTCAGGTTTACACCATCGCATGGCATTCAACTTCTATCCTGAAGAATCCCCCGTTAATTCCTGGAGCGTGGCTGGATTCGGTGTGTATCTGGAAGACACCGCCGGTACACGTATCTACACACAGCTGGGTCCAAGCGGTACATTGCAGTTTGACACCCATCGCTTTGACGCCGGCTGGACGGACTACGCGGAAATACTACGACCTGGAGATTTTCCTGGCTTAAATGTTGGGAAGGTTTACAAGTACGACAACTGGAATGTCGGCTATCGTAATAATACGCTGAGCGAAGTCGACTTTAGTGTGAGTTATCGCAGCGGCACCACATTGAATCTGGTGCCACCCGCCGGTTTCCTGCCAGATGTTGCAGACACCAACCGTATCGATATTGATTTGCTATTGCGACCTCTCGAAAGTTTACGCATCAATAACACTTATTTGTATACGGAACTTGAATCCCGTAACGGTGGAACCAAAATCTTCTCCAACGAAATCATCCGCAGCAATTGGAACTACCAATTCACCAAGGAGTTGTCACTGCGATTCATTGCGCAATATGAGGAAACTGATGCCGGGTTTTCTCGTCTTACTGACGACAAAAATCTGAACTTTGATTTGCTGCTGCGTTATGTGATCAACCCCTGGTCAGCGTTCTACGTGGGCTATAACAGCAACCAGAGCAATTTCGACATTGCGGAAATGGAAGGCGAGCGAGAGCTGATCCTAACAGATGATCTAAAGCGCGATGGTGACCAGTTTTTCGTTAAGTTCTCTTACCTCTTTCAACGCTGATCTTCGTCCTCAGATCAATACCCTGACAATCATCTACACCCTGCGAGAGCCCGGCTCTCGCAGGATTTATACCACTTATTGGACTAAACTAAAGGGAATGTATCTCCTCAGAAGAGTCCAGGTCATTGCTAGTCAGCCACCTAAAATTTCTTTATAACGGCGGTCTTGATCCTGAAATCGCTGATCCAGGCGATCTCAAACAAAGACGCACACTATCTCTGTGTATCTTTACCCTTGCGCCTCTGGGGTTTCTGATCGTGCTTAGTAATCTGCTCTACAGCGCCAAATCTGATAATCCAACTATACTTTTCGGGCTTTTCCTTGTTTTAAGCACACTCTATATTCAGGCTTATGGAAACAAACCCACTCTCGCCGGAAACATCTGCATATTTGCTTACTGGATTATTCCAGCCTGGCTCATTCTAAGACATGGACTGCTTAGCACCCCTGTATTGTGGCTATTGCCAATTCCTTCTCTCTCACTGCTGATAGCCAGCAGAAATTCAGGTCTGCTATGGCTGGGTGTATGCATCACTACTGTGTGGGTGGGCAGCATTCTCGAATCATTCGGAGTTCTCACACCCGTTGGCGCAGTTGAACAGCATATGCTCGACCTGTTGGGTGAAAATGCGTATCTCATCTACGCATTTGAAATGTCGTTAGTATTGATAATCCTCACTGGTTCAACGTTTGTATTCAGAGCTCTGCAAATGAGCGCCGAAGAAAAACTCCGCGCGAATCTCAAATCTTTAAGAAGTGAAGTCCACACCAGAACCCTGGCCGAAGAGTCGGCAAGGGTGTCGGAACAATCCAAAACCAATTTTCTAGCAGTAATGAGCCACGAACTACGTACGCCTCTGAATGGAATTGTAGGTGCGGCTAATCTTCTACGCCGTAGTAATAGCGAACAGGAACGTAGTGAGTTCACAGATGTCATTCAACAGAGCAGCAATAATCTGATCGAACTCATTAACAATGTTATGGATCTCAGCTCTCTTGAATCAGGTAAGCTTCTACTGGACAAAAAGCCAATTCGCCTGGACGAATTTCTTTCAGCTACGGCACGACCTTTCTCATACCAGGCTGAGAAAAAGTCAATTCAACTCGAACTACAGGTCACAGATGATGTACCCGAATTCATAATTGGTGATCCAATCAGGCTTCGCCAGATTCTCATAAATCTTCTGGGGAATGCGCTCAAATTCACAGACAGCGGTTCAATCAAACTCATTGCGGACATCGACTATGGAAAATTACGCATTCAGGTCGAAGACAGTGGAACAGGTATAGCCGAAACTAATCTGAAGAATCTGTTCGACCCCTATGTGCAAGCCGGCGACGACAGTAGTAAACGAACAGCAGGCTCAGGTTTGGGATTAGCTATCGTCAAGCGGCTTGTGCTTGCTATGGAAGGCAATATCACTGTGAAATCTGAACTGGGATCAGGAACTCTCTTCACAATCCACCTGCCAGTACAAGCTGCCAGAGTTGAAGAGGCGCTTGATGAAATCGACCTGTCAAATGCTCCTGCTCAATTGAATGCCCTGATCGCCGACGACAATGCCGTCAATTGCATGGTGCTGAGTAGAATTCTGGAGAAAGACAATCACAAGGTAGTTGTAGTTAACACCGGATTGGAAGCTCTTGAATATGTCAGGAATAACTCTGTCGACGTTATACTTATGGATATTCAGATGCCAGAAATGGACGGGGTCACCGCAGCGCGGGAAATCAGAGGGCTCAATAGTGAAAAATCACAAATCCCTATCATCGCTATCACCGCCAATATCAATAAAGAAGAGGAAGAGCGCGCTCTGTCTGCCGGCATGAATGGTTTTGTTGGCAAGCCCTTTCGCTACGAGGATCTGATGAGCAAGCTCGGCTCAGTAATCCGTACTCACTAACCATCTAACTGTTCGAAAGTTCTTTTCGGCACGAGTGACTAATTCACAATTCCCCGCCATAATAGCCGGTCAATTGATTTACAGCAGCAAGTCTACAGATGACCGAGTTAGAAGCATTGGCCAGAAGCGCCATAGATAGGAGCTACTCGCCTTATAGCGGGTTTGCCGTTGCTGCAGCGGTTCAGGACGAGTCAGGCAATACCTATGTTGGCGTCAACGTAGAGAATGCCAGTTACGGCCTGACTCAATGTGCGGAGCGCACTGCCATATGCACTGCGGTAGCAGCAGGTGCTAAATCGATTTCAGCGATAGCAATATACACACCGACTAGTTCGCCCTGTACTCCTTGTGGTGCCTGTCTGCAGGTTATCAAAGAATTCGCGGAAAATGTTAGTATTAACTGCGTCTGCGATAGCGAGGAAAGAGTTGAATCAAGTCTCAATGAGCTCATTCCCCAGGCCTTTGAACTAAGCAAAAGCGAACATAGATAACGATGAGCAATGCGATTACCCGCCTAAGCCTGGACGATTTAAAGTCCGACCGAAATGGTTTCTGCCAGGCACTTTACTCCGGCCTCAGGGAGTACGGGTTTGTAATTTTGCGAGACCACGGTATAGACAAGGCTCGCCTCGATCAGGCTTACGATTATGCGAGACAACTGTTCGAACTGCCTGTAGAGACAAAACTAAAATACGACAGTGGCAGCGGCGGCGCCCGTGGCTATACCGCATTTGGTCGCGAAAATGCCAAGGGCAATCCCCATGCTGACCTGAAAGAATTCTGGCATATTGGTCAGCACGTCACCGAAGACTCCCCCTATTTCGAAGAGTACCCAAAAAATATCTGGCCTGATGAGATTCCGGAATTCAGAAATTTCTTCTCTGAACTCTACCGTGAAATGGAAACATTGGGGAAAAACATGTTGGAGTTACTTGGCGAAGCCATGGGGCTGGAAAAAGAATTTTTTAGAAACATGGTCACTGATGGCAATTCCATATGCCGACTGCTGCACTACCCAAAACTGGAAGGACTTGATACAGGAAGCTCAATGCGTGCAGCCGCCCATGCCGACATAAATTTACTTACATTATTAGTTGGGGCTACTGATTCCGGACTGGAGCTACTTGATAAGGACGGTAACTGGATGCCTGTAATTAGCGATGAAGATGAAATCGTACTGGATACCGGCGACATGATGTCGCGCCTTACTAACGATGTGCTTCCATCTACAATCCATCGAGTTGTGAATCCTAACAACAGTAATGTGTCTCGCTATTCGATGCCATTCTTCCTGCATCCACATAGCAATGCCAGTCTGAATTGCTTGCCACAATGCGCCGGACCAGGTGGCTCCAAATATCCACCTATTACGGCAGGTGAGTTTCTGCAACAAAGACTTCACGAGATAGGATTGATCAAGAACTGATTCAATCGAAGTTAGAGGAAAACTCTGAACTCAGGCAAGCGAAAGGAAGAACCCGGCAATTGCTGCACTCATCAGATTTGCCATAAATCCGCCCATCACCGCCCTCAATCCAAGTTCAGCGATGTCGCTACGTCTGTTGGGTGCCATCATGCCAATTCCGCCCAACACGATGCCAATTGATGAGAAATTAGCGAAGCCACAAAGTGCAAATGTAACTATTGCCTGGGCCCGATCACTCATAGCTGCCATCTGATCGGTAAACGAAACAAACGCTACGAATTCGTTAAACACCAGTTTTTGACCAATTAGACTGCCTGCAAGTCGAGACTCTTCCCAGGGAATCCCAATAATAAACGCCAGTGGCTGAAATGCGTAACCCAGTAGCATCTGTAATGACAACGAATCATATCCGAACAAGCCACCTACCCAACCTAACGCAGCATTGACCAGCGCAATCAATCCAACAAATGCCAGCAACATAGCCCCCACGTTAAGAGCCAATGACATTCCACTGCTGGCACCGCTGGCTGCCGCATCAATTACATTTACATGCTTTTCGAACTCCAGCTTAAATTCTTCATCGTCATCTTTCTGCTTCTCAGATTCTGGAAGAAGAAGCTTGGCCATGAGAAAACCACCAGGAGCTGCCATAAAACTCGCCGCTAACAGAAACCGAATTTCCACACCCAGAAGCACGTAACCGGCCAGGACAGAACCTGCTACTGTCGACATCCCACCCACCATAATGGCGAATAATTCTGAACGCGTCATGGTAGCGATATAGGGTCTCACTACCAGAGGGGCCTCTGTTTGACCAACGAATATATTTGCGGTGGCGGACATGGATTCAGCGGTTCCCGTATGCAATATCTTGCGCAGGCCACCACCGATGATCTTTATGAGCCAACCCATAATTCCAAGGTGGTACAGAACAGAAACCAAAGACGAGAAGAATACAATTACCGGCAACACGTGAAATGCAAAGATGAAGCCGACTTCAAATGCACCGATACTGCCAAAGATGAATTCTATACCATCCTGTGCATTGGCAAGTACACTGGCCACACCATCAGAAATTGCTTCCAGTACTGCAACCCCCAAGGGCAGGTAAAGCGCTATTCCACCCAGGGTAAACTGAAGCAACAGGGCAAAACCGACAGTACGCCAATTGACGAATTGGCGTTTTGCTGACAAGCCATAGGCGATGCCAAACAACACAAAAATTCCAGTAAAACTGATCAGGGTATCCACTTTTAATCTGCTGCCTTTTTGTTAGCTTCGATCTTATCTCGATCATCAAAACAGTTTTCTATCGTGTAAGTCGCGCAATATCTGCTCAGTGGATACCTCTGGCGATGCAGTGCCTTCAATAACCAGTTCCGCATATTTACGAGATGGCTCT